>NZ_LMPY01000002.1:0-23745 GCF_001424445.1 Methylobacterium sp. Leaf361
TGACCTGCCCCCACGAGGTGGTCCGAGTTCAAAATTAGTGCAGGGTCGGCCTCTGCTCTACGGGTAGCTTGGCCGCCGGAGCCGGTCGGGCGAGCGCAGTCGGCCAAGCGGTCATGGCTGGCACGAACACCTCCGGCGCTGGTGGCTTGTAGCCAAGCGCACCGTGCGGGCGGATCGTGTTGTAGTGCCGACGCCAGCTTTCGATGATGATCTGTGCCTCCTTCAGGGTGTAGAAAATCTCGCCGTTCAGAAGTTCATCCCGCAATCGCGCGTTGAAGCTTTCRACAAAGCCGTTCTCCCACGGTGAGCCTGGCGCGATGTAGGCGGCCTTCGCGCCAATGGCCGCAATCCAGGACTGTACCGACTTGGCGATGAACTCGGGCCCATTATCGGAGCGAACGTGCTCGGGCACGCCGCGCAGGATAAACAGGTCCGAGAGCACGTCGATCACGTCAGCTCCCTTCAGCTTRCGCGCAACGCGGATCGCCAGACATTCGCGGGTGAACTCGTCGACGACGTTGAGCATCCGGAACTTGCGCCCGTCATGGGTGCGCGCCTCGACGAAGTCGTAGGCCCACACGTGATCGCGCCGCTCCGGTTTGAGCCGGATGCAGGAACCATCCCCGTCCCRCAGTCGGCCCTTCTTCTGCTGGCGGCCGGGCACCTTGAGCCCTTCGCGCCGCCAGATCCGCTCGACCCGCTTGTCGTTGACCAACCAGCCGGCCGCCTTCAGCAGCGCGCCGATCTTCCGGTAGCCGTAGCGCCCGTACCGGCGAGCCAGCTCCACGAGATCGGCGGTCAGCGCCGCCTCATCATCTCTGCCCCGCGGCACCTTGCGCTGCGTCGAACGATGCTGACCGAGCGCACGGCACGCGCGGCGCTCGGAGACGTCCAGGACGTCCATCACATGCGCGATGCAGGCGCGTCGGCGCGCGGGGCTGGTCAGTTTCCCCGGGCAGCCTCCTGCAGGATCAGCTTGTCGAGCGTGAGATCCGCAATCGCCTTCCGGAGCCGCTGGTTCTCGGTCTCCAGATCCTTCATGCGCCGGACCTGGTCGCTCTTCAGGCCGCCGTACTCCTTGCGCCAGCGGTAGTACGTCACCTCCGTCACGCCGATCGAGCGGATCGCGTCCCCGACGCTCTGGCCTTGAGAGACCAGCACATCCACCTGCCGCAGCTTGGCGACGACATCCTCCGGCTTGTGCCGCTTCGTTCCCATCTGTCCGTCCTCGTCCTGGCCCGAAAGCCATACCTCAGGGCGGACCACTTCACTGGGGGCGGATCANCGACGACATCCTCCGGCTTGTGCCGCTTCGTTCCCATCTGTCCGTCCTCGTCCTGGCCCGAAAGCCATACCTCAGGGCGGACCACTTCACTGGGGGCGGATCACGACCTTCACGCCGTGGAGCAATCGGCGCGCCCTCTCGTCCCAGTCAGTCCGGCGCACCTGCCAGTAGACCTGACGGTCCGGCGGCCAGAATGTCTGGCGCAGGTCGTCCAGGGTGAGGTGCACCCAGCCCTGCAGCGGGTCGTACCGGCGCGCGTAGGTCGTCTTGCCCGCGCCGGGGCACCCAATCAGCCCCACCACCCTCTGCCGGCGCGGGGGTGCCTCAACGTCCATGGAGCGCTGGGTCAGGCATGGTTGGTGGCGTCCTCGTCCTCGTCGAGCTCGGGGTCGGCCTCGACGGTCTCACCGCGCAGGTAGCGCGCCTGGACCTCGGCGACACGGCGGGCAGCCTGCGCGTGGCGGTTCGACACGAGGCTGTCCGGGCCGAGGTCCCCGCCGCGCTTGGCTGAGAGCAGGTCCGGGTCTCCCCACCGGTCGAGGAGCACCTGGAAGGCGTCATGCCGGGCCACGTCGAAGGCGATCCGCTGGCCCATCATGTCCTTGTAGGGGTGAGCCGGATGAATGCCGGCGCAGGGAACCCAGCCCGCCGGGATCGGGGTGGTCGCCCCATGAGTGCGGCCGCCGCGCAGGAGCTTGGGCAGGACGTGGGTGTGAGGGCCCTCCGGGCTGGTGCCGCCAGGGCCCGGGATCGGGGCATAGACCTCGATGCGGCCGACCCGGGCGAGGAACACCCGGTGGGGGCTCAGCGCGACGAGCTGGCGACCGATGGGGTTCGCAGGATCGAACAGCGGCAGTCCGACGCCAGACCGCAGGCAGGCGATGGCCTCCGGGTCGCTCGTGCGCACGCAGGCATCGACCGCCAAGAGGCCGAGGCCCAGATCGAACAGGATGGCGTCGCGGTCCCGTTCGCGGGCGGCGTCCCGGTCCGGGCCGAGTTCCATCACCACGCCGCGCCGGTTCATCGCGCAGCTCGCCTCAGGCAGACAAAGGGCGACGGCGTGGTTCCAGCCGGTCACGACGGCGGTCTCGTAGGCCACCGGACGCAGGTCGGGACTGGGAGCGAGCGCGATGGCGCCCCGCTCCGTCGCCATGCCCATGCGCCCGTCCGGCAGCGGCGACGTGGCCTCGTCGGGGTCGCGCATGAACTCGGCGATGGCCCCGAAGCTGCCGAGGCTCCAGGCGGTGCCGGGGTCGGCCAAAGCTTCTTGCAGCAGGGTCGTGACCGCGTCAGCCCGTGGTGGTGACGTCATCGCGTTCCTCCGTCTGAGCCCCGGACCGCGCCCAGGGCAGGATGTATCGTGTTCCGTCCGAAGCCCAGCCCCGCTCGGCCTTGACGCCGAACACCCTGGCGAGCAGGACGTCGGTCAGGGCTTCCTCCGGGGTACCGTCCGCGATGAGGCGGCCACCGGCCAGCACGACGAGGCGGTCGCAGAACCGGGCCGCGAGCGTCAGGTCGTGCAGCACGGCGACGACGCCGGTGCCGTCCCGGGAGACGCTCCGAAGAAGCGCCATCGCGTCGAGTTGGTGTGCTGGGTCGAGGGCCGTGACCGGTTCGTCGACGAGAAGCCATGGCGCCTCGACCGCGAGCGCTCGGGCGAGCAACGCGCGCATGCGCTCTCCCGAGGAAAGGGTCGGCTCCGTTCGGTCGGCGAGGTGGGCAATGTCTGTACGCGCCATAGCCCGCGCCACCGCAATCTCGTCGACCTCGGCCAGGGATGCGAAGGCGCGCCGGTGCGGCAGCCGGCCGAGTGCCACGATCTCGCGAACCGTCATCGGCCAGCCGACGCCGCCCCCCTGGAACAGGGCGGCGATGCGGCGGGCACGCTCCTCGCGGGCCAAGCCGGCGAGTGGACGGCCGTCGAGGTCGACCCGGCCCCGCGCTGGGGTGATCAGCCCGGCCAGGACGCGAAGAAGCGTGGTCTTGCCGGCCCCGTTCGGGCCGACCAGCCCGACGAAGCGGCCCGGCCGAACGGTCAGTCCCATGTCCGAGAGGATGGTTCGGCCATCCAGCGTCACTAGGGCATCCTGCAGCCCGAGGCTCATGCCCGCCTCCCACGGCTGCGCAGGAGCAGCACGATCAGGAACGGCGCCCCGACCAGAGCGGTCACCACTCCGAGCTTGAGTTCCGGCCGGGTGGCGAGCAGGCGCACGCCGATATCCGCCGCGAGGACCAGGACTGCTCCCGCGAGGCCGCTCGGCAGCAGGCACGCGCCGGGGCGGCCACCGACGAGGGGCCGCATCAGATGCGGCACGACGAGGCCGACGAAGCCGATGGCTCCGGACACCGCGACCCCGCTGCCGACGGCCAGGGCCGCACCGGTGACGAGTCGCAGGCGCACGGAAACGAGGCCGACCCCGAGGCTCGCGGCGGTGTCCTCGCCGAGCGTCAGGGCGTCGAGGGCGGAACCGGTCGACAGCATGAGGGCCCAGCCGACAGCCATCAGGGGCAGGCATAGGAACACGTGGTCCAGGCTGCGGTCGCTGAGCGAGCCCATCAGCCAGAACATGATCTCCAGGGCCGCATAGGGGTTCGGCGACAGGTTCAGTGCCAGCGCGGTCAGCGCCCCGGCCAGGCTGGACAGGCCGACTCCCGCGAGGATCAGCCCGAGGGTGCTGCTGCCGCGGGCGGCGAGCGCATTCAGGAGGAGCGCGGCGACGCCGGCGCCGGCGATGCCGCCGAGCGGTAGGGCGAGGCTCAAGGTTCCGGCGAGACCGCCGTAGAAGACGACCACCGCGCCCAGCGCCGCCGCCGAGGAGATGCCGAGGATGCCCGGGTCCGCGAGCGGGTTGCGCAGGTAGCCCTGCATCGCCGCGCCGGTCAGGCCGAGGCTGAAGCCGACCAGAGCTCCGAGCAGGGCGCGCGGAATACGAAGTTCCCACAGGACCAAGGCCGGCAGCGTCGTGCGGCCGGCGACGAGGTCTGCGAAGGCGGCGGGCACGTCGAAGGGCGCGTAGCCGATGGCGATGGAGGCGAGCGTCAGCGCGACGGTAGACAGGCCGAGGATAGCGATGACGGCGCGCTGGGCCCGCGGTGTGCCGAGGCGCCGGGATGCCGCGGAGCTGAGCGCAGTGATGGGGGCGTTCATGGTCCGGGCGCCCGCTCATTCGCAGCCTCGGCGAGCCGAGCCACGACCTCGGCGACCTGCGGCCCCGGACAGGTCCAGAAGCGGTTCGGGATGTCGACCGTCCGATGCGCTCGTGCGAGGACCTGGAAGACGGGATGGTGCAGGACTGTGTCGGCGAGCGAGGGCGAGCCCGGTGCGCCCTCGTCGACGACGATCAGGTCCGGGTTCGCCAGCGCCGCCGCTTCGAGGGGGACCTGCCCGAAACGGTCCCGCCCGATTTCGGCCGAGACGTTGACGAGGCCGGCGGCGCGGATCAGCGCGTCTCCGAGCCCGGCGGGTGCGACCGTGAAGGCGTTCGGACGCATCACCAGCGCGCGAAGGGGCTGCTTAGCCGGTATGATGGCGGTGAGACGCGCATCGAGTGCCGCGACCATGGCCTCGCCCCGTTCGGCGTGGCCGAGCGCCGCCGCGACCTGCCGGATCTGGGCGCGGACGCCGTCCAGGTCGGTCGGCACGCCGAGTTCGAGCACAGGGGCGCCGACGCGTTTGAGCATGCCCACCGTCGTGCGGGTCGTGAAGGCACCGGCGATCACGAGATCGGGCTTCAGGGCCACGACCTCTTCGGTCAAGCCCCGCGTCACCGGCAGCCCGACCGCCTCGGCCGCGACCGTCGAGCCGCGTGGGTCGCGGGCGAGGTAGGTGACCGCCAGCACCTGATCGCGGTCTGCCAGCCGCAGGACGAGCTCGTCGGCGCACAGGTTCATCGAGACAACGCGCACGGGTGCCGCCGCCGCGCCGAACGGTACGGCGGACAAGATGGCCGCGAGTACGAGTGCGATGCGCGTTGGCACCCGCGACCTCAAAACGACGTCACGCGGACGCCGCCGTAGACGGCGAGCCCCGGCCCCTGGAACCCGGTCGGGTTCTGGTAGCGCTGGTCGAACAGGTTATCGATCCGCCCGAACACCGTCAGGGTCTCGCTCCAGGCGTAGTTGACTGACAGGTTCACCAGCGTGAAGCCAGGTGCCTTCAGGCGAGGCACGGAGAAGTCGCGGTTGCCGTCCACGAATGACCCCAGCACGATGAGCGTGCCGGTCATGGTCAGGCCCGGCATCAGGTTCCAGATCGCGGTCGCGCTGACCTTGTTGCGGGGCCGACGCAGCAGCTCCTGCTGGGCGATCTCGTCCTTCGTCACCGTGGTGGTCCAGTCCAGCCGCCCGCTCCAGAACTCGTTGAAGCGCAGGGCGACGAAGCTCTCGGTGCCGTAGGCGGTCGCACGGCCGACGTTCACGTTGGTCGAGAAGGTCGGGTAGTAGGCCGTCTGGATCAGGTTCTTGAAGTCGGTCTGATAGTAGGTCGCACCCACGGTCATGAACCCATCGAACAGCGGCTGCTCGAAGCCGCCGTCGAACCCGAAGCTTTCCTCCGGCCGCAGGTTCGGGTTCCCGAAGAAGCGGAAGCCCGGGTAGTCCTGATAGAGCTGGCTCAGAGTCGGCGGCTTGAAGCCCGTGCCGACGCTGCCCTTCAGGCGGGTCTCGGTGCCGGGCACGATGTAGCTCGGCGCCACCCGAAAGGTGGTCGCGCCGCCGAACTGGTCGTTCGCGTCGTGGCGGATGTTGGCGACCAGCGAGGCGCCCGCGAAGGGTGTCGTCTGAAGCTCGGCGAAGCCGGCGGTGTTGCCGTTGGACCGGTCGATGCCGGTCGTCTCGAAGCGCTCATCCTCGCGCTGGGCACCGAACAGCACGAGGTTGCCGGGTGAGACTTGCCAGTCGCCGCGGTAATCGAACCGGGTTCGTTCACCGAGGTAGGTCGTCGGCGTCGGCGGCGCGAGTGGATCAAGGGGGCCGGCGAACAGGCGGTCGAACTTGGAGTAATTCGCGCCGAAGACGTTGTGGAAGCCCGGCACCGGCGTCCACTCGGCCTCGCCCCTCATAATCAGCTGCTGCTGGTCGTTGAGGTTCCGGTACGGCAGCGGCAGATACGGGAAGCCGCCGTCGGCCTGATCTAGATACGCGCTGTCGGAGAAGCGCAGGACGTAGTTGAGACGGAACTCGTCTGTGAGCTGAGCCCCGAGCTTGGTCGAGACCGTCTTGATGTCGGTGAAGGCTGTCCGAAGCGGCACGCCGCGGGGCAGTAGCTCAAACGGGGTGATCTGGACGGCGGATTGCCGGATGTGGCCGACCGACACCGAGTAGTCGAAGATCCCCTCCGAGCCCGAGATGTTGCCGAACTGGTTGAAGGTGCCGAACGAGCCGCCCTCGACGGTCGCCGTTGCCCGAGCTGGCCCTTCGCCACGCTTGGTCACGACGGAGATGACGCCGCCGATGGCGTCGGCTCCGTAGAGGCCACTCTGCGGCCCGCGCAACACCTCGATCCGCGAGAGGTCGTAGGTCTGCAACTGGCTGAAGTCGAAGGCGCGGTTCGGGGTCGAGGGGTCGTTGACGTCGATGCCGTCGATCTGGACCTTCACGTGGTTCGAGTTGGTTCCGCGGATGAAGACGGAGGTCTGGCCGCCGGCGCCGCCGGTCTGCACGACGTTGAGGCCGGGCACCTGCTGGAGGGCATCCGGCACCGTCCGGCGCTGCTGCTCCTGAAGCAGGTGGTCGGTGAGCACGGTGACACTCGATCCTGTGTTGGCAATCGGCGTCGGCACGCCGGTGGCTGAGACCGAGATCTCGGACAGGGAGACCGCGGCCTGTGCGCCTCCCTGGGCATCGGCGAACGGCGCAGCGACCTGCTGCGCGAGGGCGGGAATGGAGACGAGCAGCGCGGATACGGCGCAGGACGGCGCCAGCGTGCGCCGAAGTGCGGAGGGGACGGAACAGGACAAGGGACGGCCTCGGGGGACGGCTGTGGCACGTCACCGCGAACGAGGCCTCGGCGGTCGCGTCCTCAAGGGAACCACGGCGCCGCGACACCTCCCAGGACACCCCGCCCGGCAAGCTCCGCGTGTGACCACGGCTGACGGCAGGTCTCCTGGCTCGCGGGTCGTCGCCCTCTCATCGTCTTCCCGGGCGAGGCCGCCCAGTGACGTCGTGATGAAGGACTCGCCGCTCACAGTTGCGGGGGCAGCCGCGGCATCGGCCGAGCCCTCACGGGCGTGGCCTCACCGCGTTCCCTTTTGATCCCCGAGGGGAACCGTCGCGCTCAAGCTAGGCTGCGATGCGTCCATCCGTCAACGCACGGAAACACTTTGTTGAGGTGTGTGGCGTCCGGGACGGGTCGGTCGTTGTCCCGGTCGATACCCGTGAGCGGTCAGGGAGCATCTGCCGGTTTTACGTCGATCCGGTCGAACCGGCCGAGGCGATAGATGAGGAACGACAGGAGCCACGCCGCCGCGAACAGGCCTCCGCCAGGAGGTTCAGCGCCTCCAGCGTGCCGACCACCAGCGCGACCACCACCGACACCAGGGTGATGGTGAGATTGTAGAACAGCTTGCGCATGGGCTGGACATAGGCCCAGCTGTAGGCGCCGAGCATCAGCACGCCGTCGGTCGCGTCGACCAGCGTCATGCCGGCGGTGAACAGCGCCGGGAAGACCAGGATCGTCCAGAGATCGATGCCCTGGCTCGCCTGGGCGGCCGAGAGCCCGAACAGGCTCACTTCCGTGGCGGTRTCGAAGCCGAGCGCGAAGAGCAGGCCCAGCGGGTACATGTGCCAGGAGCGCGTCACGAGGCGGAACAGCGGCCGCAGGATCCGGGCGAGGACGCCCTGGTTGGCGAGCAGCATGTCGAGGTCGGCCTCGACGTAGCGGCCGGTGCGCCGCACCTGCCGGAACGCGCGCCAGACCCCCGCGAGGACGACGAGATTGACGAGGCCGATGAGGATCAGGAAGGCGGCCGASACGCCTGTGCCGATCAGGCCGCCGAGTTCCCGGTAGCCTTCCGAGGCCGTGATCAGGCTGGTGGCGGCCAGCGCCACCGCGGCCGCGGCCACCACCACGACGGTGGAATGGCCGAGGGCGAACCAGAAGCCGACCGAGACCGGCCGCTGGCCCGCCTGCATCAGCTTGCGCGTGACGTTGTCGATGGCGGCGATGTGGTCGGGGTCGACCGCGTGGCGCAGCCCGAAGACGTAGGCCAGCAGCGCGGTCGAGAGCAGGGCCGGCTGCCCCGCGAACAGGCTGTAGGCCCAGGACCAGGCGGCGACGTTGGCCGCGATCAGRACGAGGTATCCGGCGCTGCTCGCCAGCATCGAGAAGGATATGGACAGCTTCGACCGGAAGCTGGCCGNGTCGAAGGCGGGATCGATGTCCCGGAGCGACGCCGTGGAGGGCCTGGTTCAGGGCGCGCAGGGGCGTCGCCGCCAGATCGAAGACGGGCATGGGCGAGATCCGTGGGAGCCCGAAGACGTAGGCCAGCAGCGCGGTCGAGAGCAGGGCCGGCTGCCCCGCGAACAGGCTGTAGGCCCAGGACCAGGCGGCGACGTTGGCCGCGATCAGAACGAGGTAAAGCAGCGCCACCCTGCTTCTAATCGAGCGAGGCCTCGCCTGTCGATTGCGAATGGTGCTGACCATCACTTCACTTCAGATGACTGCATCACCATCCCTGAGCCACAGGCGCGACTTGCCGACAATGGAGGGGGCCTTCAAAAGGTCGCCACCGAGGCTCCTCTCACTTGCACAAGATGATGCCAACGAATTCTGCCTTGGAAACGGTCCGTCAGCGATGGTCGAACGAGCGCCCTTTTGCCGGGCACATCAAGGAAAGCCTGCAGCGAAAAAAGGCCTGTGGTGCGCTACGCCCTGACATTCGAGAGCAAGTCGAACGCGAGTTGCACTGGCGTACGCGTCATGAACTCGGCTGATGCGCTCACTCAAGATCTGGACGTTCGTGAAGGGGCCGGCGCCTCGGACCTTCGGCATCAGAACCGCCCGGCGATGGTGAGGCGTACCGCCGTGGGCTCCACTGGGTGGAACACGCGGTCGATCAGCCCCTCGGCGGGCTCGCCCGGAAGGCGCGAGACGTAGGCGTAGGTGATCTGGTCGGACTTGCTGTTCGTCAGATTCAGCACGTCCAGCGAGACGCTCACGCCGTTCACGAAGGCAAAGCCGACCCGCCCGTTGAGGAGCGCGGTCGGACGCGAGCGGATGGAATTGTCCTCGATCAGCGGGCGCGGTCCGAAGTAGCGGAAGCGGAGCGACCCGAACCAGCCGAGCGGCTCGCCGAACGTGACGCCCGCCGACGCGATGGTGGTGGGGGCCTCCGGGACCCGGTTGCCCACGGGGTCGTAGTCCGAGAAACGGGCGTTGGTGATCGTCAGGTCGCCCTCCAACGATAGCCAGGGGGTGACTGCGTAGCGGTTGGTCCATTCCACGCCGAAGCGCCGGGTCGGGCGGCTCGGCTCCGTGGTGCCGGTGTCGCCCTGGAACAGGTTCTCCGAGGCGAAGTCGAGCCGGAACAGGGCGAGGCTCGTCTCCAACCCGGCGATGGAGCGGTTGCGCAGGCCGATCTCGTAGCCCGTGGAGGGGACGAGGAAGGGCGAGCGAGTGGTGTTGAACAGCGAACTTGTCGGATCGACGGTGGCGGTCACGCCGCGCACGTCGTTCGAGTGGAAGCCGCCGCCGTAATTCACGTAGAGCTCGGTGTCGAACCACGGGCCGAGCACGAGGCCGAGCTTTGGGTTGACGATGGCGTCCCGTGCCTTCCCGGAGTTCGCAGGCGTGTCCGAGACGACGCTCGCGTAGTAGCCATCGGCGCGGAATCCGAGGCTGGTTCGCAGCCAGTCGGTCCAGCGCACCCGGTTGTCCAAGTAGAAGGCCCCGCTCGTCTCCAGTACCCGGTCGTCGAGCACGCCGGAGCGGTACTGCCGGTTCGTCGTGTTGAACAGGCCGACCCGGATCGAGTCGGTGCGGGTCTGTACGCCGATCTCGTTCTCCATCGGCAGGCCGAACAGGTCGCCTTGGAAGATGTGCAGCGCCTCGCCGCCGCCGATGATCCGCTGGTCGAGCTGGTGGAACTGGTCCCCGTTGACGGGGTCGTTCAGGAAATAGGTGAAGTCGTTGAATAGGTTGAGCTGGGAGCGGATCACGTAGGCCGAGGCCCGCGTAACGCCGGTGTCGTCTGTTGCGCTGAACCGTCCCGATAGCGAGAACCGCGAGGTGTCGCCACCATCGGTCGGGTTGATCGTGCCGTACCGGCTGATCAAGCCTGAGACGACGGCGCGCTCCGGGATCTGGTTGGTGGCCGTCCACCGAGCTGCGTAGGCCATGCCGGTAACAGAGAAGCCGTCGAGCGCCGTGCCCTGGCTATAGCGGGCGACCGTGCTGATCTTGCGCAGGGCATCCGGCACGGTCCAGGGCCCGTCGTAGATCTGCGCGTCGGCGGCGACGAGTAGGTTGCCTTCAGCGAACGGGGTGGAGGCGATGGAAAGGGCGCGCTTGTAGCCGAACGAGCCGATTGAGGTGAGCGCGAGGTTCTTCTGCACGCTGTCGAGATAGTCGATACGCACTGAACCCGCGGAGGCGAAATCGCCGTCGCGGACGAAGTACGGTCCCTTGTGGAACTCCACCGCGCCGACGAGCTCGGGAATGAGGAAATTGATGTCGGCGTAGCCCTGACCGTGGGCGTGGGTGCGCATGTTGAGCGGCATGCCGTCGAGGAACAGGGCAATGTCGGTGCCGTGGTCGAGATTGAAGCCGCGCAGGAAGAACTGGTTGGCTTTGCCCTCACCAGAGTGCTGCGTGACAATCAAGCCCGGCACTGCTTCCAACACCTCGCCGGGGCGGGTGACGGGCCGGTTGTTGACCTGCGCCCCGGTCAGGATCCCGGCGCTTGCCGAGTCCACACTGAGCAACGAGCCGCCGATACCGGTGATACCGCCGACGTATCCGGCGCTTGCGGCAGGTGCAGCCTGCGGCTTTGCAGCTGCTGTTTCCGAGGTGACCGAGATCTCCTCCAACGTCGTCTCGGAGGTGGAAGCGGCCTGGGCAGTACGATCCTGCGCATGGGACGCGGTCGACAGCGCAGCGAGGCTGCAGCCGGATAGCGCGAGCAGGGCGCGCATTGAACGACGGGACACGAAAGCCTCGACGGCGGCAGTGGCACGTCACCGCGAATGAAGTCGTCGCGCCCGGCTAGAGCCCAGCGCTTCGACACCCATCAGGACACCCCGCCCGACGCGTTTCGCGTGTGACCACGGCTGACGGCAGGTCTCCTGGCTCGCAGGTCACCGCCCTCGCACCGTCTTCCCGGATGATATGCATCCAGTGACGCGGTGGTGCTGGGCTCGCCGCTTACAGTTGCGGGGGCAGCCGTGGCTTCGGGTTGCCCCTAACCATGTTCCCTTTTGATCCCCGAAGGGAAACGTCCGGCAAAGCTTAGCATTCGGGTAACGCTCGCCGTCAAGGCTTGATCCTGTTGTTACGTTTGAACTCGCATTTTCATCCGGGTGGTGTGTCGGGATGGAGACGCCGGCATGTCGCCACCCTCGACGGCGGACGACTGCCTGTCTCGGATCGTCTGGGACCGTCCGAACGATCGGTCTCAACCTATCGATCTGCCTGAACCTCGAAAGGGGCTCTCGTCGCTGGCTCGGTCGGCCGTAGCCGAGCATGTTAACAAGCGGCTTTGACAAACCGCATAGCTTCGCGCCATGCTTGGCTATCGTGGTTCCTCGAACCGGCTTGCCGGCTTGAGGCTAAGAGGGAATTCGGTGAGCCTGAAAGGGTGATGCCGGAGCTGCCCCCGCAACTGTAAGCGGTGAGTCTTTGTCGACAATGGTCACTGGCGTTCGCACCGGGAAGGCCAGCCAGAGACGTTGATCCGTGAGCCAGGAGACCTACCTCGATCGATGAACGTCTCTCGGGCGGGGTGTCCCGGTGGGTCGCTTGCAGCGGCTATGCCGGCTTGGCTTGCCCGCGCCTAGATGCAACGCGTCCGCCTGACCTCTGCCCCTTGTCGATTGGGGTCCGGTCGGTGCCGAATATCCACCCGTGCGTGCTGTTTCCCGCTGCCGGCTCGCTTGCGACGTCGGAGAGATGCGACCCCAACGTCGGGTTCGGCCAACCAAGTTCTGTGGCGCGCAGCGTTCGCAATTCTCCGGGCGACACCGAGAAAATATGCGCGGAGAAGCACAAGCAATTTGATAGTACGCAGCTTCGACGACATCTGCCGTGCGGCTCTGTAATTGATCGCAAAACAGATAAGCCGATATGGCGCCGATACAAATATCCCTTCCTGATTATTGGGCCGCCTCATGAGCGCTATGTGGTGTCGTGCAGCATCCGATACTGGCCAATCAGCCTTCCCTATCCTTCAAATGACAATCGCACGCTTATTGCCCGGATCACTGCCAATCTTATGTGTCGGCTCCAATGCTCGGCTGCCCTGGCGATGCGCTTCATCGCGGCTCGACCTGCAGTGGAGTGCCGGTCGCTGCGCCGCCGCTCGCGCCCGCTGACTGTCAGAGATGCCTGATGCGGGTTCAGCTGACGGAAACGCGGCGCAGCATGGGCGCGCCTCGCCCTACAGTGCTGCGCGGACTGATCGTGCGCTTGCGCGAGATCGAGGGACCAGATCGCGATTTGGATAGCCAGATCGACACGGTCATCCACCGGATCGAGTGGCGGCCATATCGCGATGACGTCAAGATGCTTTGGGGGCACGGTCCAAGCGGTACGGTTCTCCGCCATGGCAAGGATAGTTGTCCCGCCTTCACCGCCAGCCTCGATGCCGCGCAAGAATTGCTGGAACGCATCCTACCTGGATGGTCATGGCAGGTGCATACGGGAAGTCGTTCCGAGGAGGGCTTTCATTGTGCCGTGTGGCGTTCCTGGGGGGCGAATGCGTATCGGAGGCATATCTCCGAGGCCTTCCCGACCCCTGCTCTCGCGATGGTGTTCGCACTCGTAACCGCACTGACGAACGATCCCGAGGCAGATGAACGCTGATCCGAATGTACAATTAGCGAACTAGCACGTGCTGCGCCCAAAGAGCTTTTCACCAGTGCGATCAATCCCGATGAATATCTATCGTTCTCCGATGATACCGAAGCGCCTAGCGTTGACGCTACATCATAACATTGGGCTGCCCGAGGCACGCCGACGCCTCGATCGGCGCGCGAATTGGGCTTTTCGGGATTTGGCGCGAAAAAATATCATCGTTGAATTCGATGAATGGTTCGGCAATAGGTGCGGATTCACAGTCGGCGGCTACGGCCAGAGAGGAAGCGGCGTCATTCAGGTGAACGAAGAGAGTCTTTATGTCGAAGCCCTCGTTCCCTCAATCGTTTGGCAGTTCGCTCCGATGATCGAGGCAGTGGGCCGGTATTATGCGGAGCGCCTGTTATCCGTCTAGGAGGCCGTCTGAGGCAAGGGCTCGAACGGGGCCCATCATCTTCGTATTCGGAGGACGTGCTGTCGCCCATCAGCCGGGTAGGCAAGGTCTGCCACAGGAACGCCCTCAACAGTATGCTCGACTATGAGCCAGTCGATGTTCTGCTCGTCCACGCCTCCGAAGACAATTCTCTGCGGCCAGATCTGGACCAACGACGCGAGGCTGCAGGACCGGAGGCAGCTTCTGTCAGCATATTGGGCCAACCGTCGGCTCTGGCCCGATGCGGCAACGAGCTCCTCCCTCGTTCTACGCGCCGGTGTCTAAGCTGCGTTCAATAGGTTGACTCCTCTTGCTGCAGGACCGATGAGGGACACCGTCAAGGTTCTCACGGTTTCGTGATCGTGAGCTAAGAGGGAATTCGGTGAAGCCCGCAAGGGCGAGGCCGGAGCTGCCCCCGCAACTGTGAGCGGCGAGCCGCTGCCGAGAACGATCACTGGTGCTCTGCACCGGGAAGGTCAGGCAGAGGTGACGACCCGCGAGCCAGGAGACCTGCCTTGGCAATGGTTTTCGTTTCTCGGGCGGGGTGTCCGAAGGGAACGCATGGCCGTGGCAGGCGCTGACCGCCTGCTCTCGCGCAAGCGTGCCTGGAATTGCCCTTGTTCCGGCCAAGGGCTCCCGCAATGCCGCACTGGTCAGGTCTGACGCTCTCGGAGCCACTCCGATTCGCTCACAAGCCCGGTGGCAAGGCCAGTCGTGCCCCGGCGTCCGTGCCCGGCCGGGAACAGACGTGGCCGTGCACGGTCGCTCTGGCAACCTTCCTGACCGTCGGCCTCGATCCGGTCGTCGCGTCCGCGCAGCTGGCCGCCGACGCGACCCAGGAGGTGCGGCTGGACGAGCTGACGGTCCAGGGAAACGGTGGGCCTCGTCTCGTCGCGGATGGCTATCTTGCTAAGCAGAGCGTCAGCGCGACCCGCACGGATACCCCCCTGCGTGAGGTTCCTCAGACCGTTGTCGTCGTCCCGAACCAAGTGCTCGAAGACGCGGCCGCAACCCGGATCGACACCGCCCTCGACCTCGCCGGCGTCGGTCGGGCCAACAACTTCGCAGGCCTCGGGCTCTCGGAATTCACCATCCGCGGCTTCGCCACGGGCGAGTATTACCGCAACGGCTTTCCCATCAACCGCGGCTACCCGAACTCGCCCGATATTGCCTCAATCGAGCGCATCGAGGTTCTCAAGGGCCCCTCGGCCTTCCTCTACGGCCGGGGCGATCCGGGTGGCACCTTCAACATTGTCTCGAAGCAGCCGCTGGCCGCGCGTTCCTTCGCCATCGGCACGCAGTACGGGAGCTTCAACACTAAGCGCAGCACCTTCGATGCGACGGGCGCCGTCAGCGAGGACGGGACGGTCCTGGCCCGTATTACCGGCGCGGTCGAGGACAACGGCAGCTTCCGCGACTTCGTGAGCAGTGACCGCTACTACGTCGCGCCTGCCATTGCGTGGCGCCCCACTGCGGACACGACGATCACGCTCGAAGGCGAGTTGATCAGCGCCGGGCAGATCTTCGACCGGGGCATCGTGCCGTTCCGCGGCAACGTCCTGGCGGTGCCGCGCTCCCGCTACATCGGCGAGCCCGGCCTTGCGCCGTTCCGTAACGACAACGCACTCGGACAGCTGCGTATCGAGCATCGGTTCGATCCCGACTGGGTGCTGACCGCCGGCACGCAGGTGCTGGGCGGCAACATCGCGGGCGACGCTGTGCAGACGGTCGGCATCCTCAACGACGGGCGTACGCTCCGGCGCACCCTGGACCATCGCGAGCTGACCTGGTCCGATCTCGATGTGCAGGTGAATCTCGCCGGCAAGTTCGAGACCGGTCCCTTCCGGCACACCCTGCTGCTCGGCCTGGAGTACGACAGCTACCGCTACCGGGAGGTCATCACCCGGTCGAACTCGACCACCAACCCGTTCTTCCTCGACCTGCTCAACCCCCGCTACGGCCAGGCCCTGCCCCCGCTCACCGTGCCGGGCAGCAACCTCCTGGAGAACACGCAGAGCTACGCCGGATACGTGCAGGACCAGATCGACATCACGCCGCGCCTGCACGCCCTGGTAGGCGTGCGCCTCGAGGATATCGGCCTGACCTCGACCTCCTACATCAACAACACCACGACGCGTCTTCAGGGCACGGCCGCGACGCCGCGCTTCGGTCTCGTCTACGACCTTCTCGACTGGGTCGCCGTCTACGGCAACTACGCGCGCTCGTTCCGGCCGAACAGCGGCACCGACCGCAACTTCCGGCCCTTCGCTTTCCAGGAAGGCGAGGGCTACGAGGTCGGCGCGAAGTTCGACTTGCTCGACGGCCGCCTCAGCGCCACCGCCGCCCTGTTCGACATCACCCGGACGAACGTCCTCACCGCGGATCCGGTGGACCAGAACTTCAGCGTCGCGGCGGGCGAGATCCGCAGCCGCGGCTTCGATCTGAGCGTCGCGGGCTACCTCGCTCCGGGCTGGCGGGTCATCGGGACCTACACCTACGTCGATGCTGCCGTGACCCGCGACAACACCATCCCGGTCGGCTCGCGCGTCGCCAACATCCCCGAGAACGCCTTCGCGTTCCAGAGCGTCTACGAGTTCCAGGGCGGCGCGCTGCGAGGCTTGGGCCTCGGCGGTGGCGTGAACTTCGTCGGCCGCCGCGCGGCGGGCACGGCCGTTTCGACCTTCGACCTGCCCGAATATGCGACCTTCAACCTGATCTCCTACTACCGGATTACGCCGGACGTGCGGGTCTACCTGAATCTCGATAACCTCTTCGACGAGGTCTACTACGACCGCGGCTTCAGCAACCGCTACGCCACGCCGGGCACGCCGCGCCTGATCACCGGCGGCGTCGCCGCCCGCTTCTGATACCTCTCTTCGGAGCCCCGTTCCGCATGACGTTCGTGCCCCGACCACGCCGCGCCGTCCTCCGCGGCTTGCTCGGCCTTGTCGGCCTCCTCGCACTGGCCCCGGCCGCCGGAGCCGCCGAGGACCGAAGCGCGCCCGAGCGCGCGCTGACCGTCGTTGGTCCCTGGGAGGTCGGCGGCCTCGATCCCGCGAGCAACGGCCACGCCTTCACCCGCCTGCAGGTCGCCGAGACCCTCGTTGGCGTCGATACGGCTGGGGCGCCGGCGTCCGGCCTCGCCACCGGATGGACGGTCGCGCCGGACGGCCTAACCTGGCGCTTCCCCCTACGTTCGGGCGTCAGATTCCATGACGGCTCGCCCCTGACCGCGGAGATCGCCGCCGAGAGCCTTCGACGCGCCCGGGCGAATGTCGGTCCGCTCTCGCGCCTCCCCATAGCCACGATCTCGGCCGAGGACGGGGCCGTCGTCGTCGTGCTGAAGCGGCCCTTCGCGCTGCTGCCGGCCTTTCTGGCGAACCACACCACGATCATCCTGGCGCCGGCCTCCTACGACCCGAGTGGGCGGGTCGTCCGGCTCATCGGCACCGGGCCCTATCGCGCCGTTACGGTCGCCCCGCCGCTGCGGATCGAGCTGGAGCGCTTCGACGGCTGGTGGGGCGGACGGCCGGCCATCGCGCGGGCGCGCTACCTCGCCGTCGGCCAGGGCGAGACGCGCGCCCTGATGGCTGAGAGCGGCGAGGCCGACGTCGTGATCTCGATCCTTCCGGTCTCGCTCGCGCGGCTGCGACGGAACCCGAAGCTCGCGGTGCAAACGGTCACCCCACCCCGGACCCGGCTCCTGAAGCTGAATGCAGGCTCACCCCTCTTCTCCGACCCGCGCGCCCGACGCGCGCTGAGCCTCGCCCTCGACCGCGCCGGCCTCGCCAAGGTCCTGCTGCGCAATCCCGGCCTTGGGGCCGACCAGCTCTTCCCGCCCGCCGTCTCAGGCTGGCATGCTGAGGGGATCCCGCCGCTGACCCGCGATCTCGCGCAGGCGCGCCTCCTCCTGGCGCAGGTTGGCTGGCGGCCGGGGACGGACGGCATCCTGGAGCGCGACGGCCGGCGCTTCGCGGCCACCCTGCGCACCTACTCCGCCTGGCCCGAGCTGCCGCCCCTGGCGGCGGCCATCCAGGCGCAAGCCCGCGAGGTCGGCATCGATCTCGCCGTCTCGATCGGCAACACCTCGGACATCCCGGCCCGCCACCGCGACGGCAGCCTCGATCTCGGCCTGATCTCCCGCAGCTTCGCCATGATCCCGGATCCGCTGGGCACGATCCTCCAAGACTTCGGGCCGGACGGGGGTGATTGGGGCGCGATGAACTGGTCGAACGCGGAGACCGCTTCCCTTCTCGACCGGCTCGCCGTCCTCGCCGATCCGGCCGAGCGTGAGCCGCTGCAGCGCAAGCTGGCGGAGATCCTGCAGGCCGAGTTGCCGGTCATCCCGGTGACCTGGGCCGAGTTGGCGGTTGTTGCCAACCGGCGCGTGGCCGGCGTGCGCGCCGATCCACTCGAACGGAGCTACGGGCTCGCCGAGATGCACTGGGGGACGCCATGACGCGGCTTCTCCTCGGACGGCTGACCCAGGCCGCGCTCGTCGCGCTCGTCGTCGGCGGCCTGTGCTTCGCCCTCGTCCGGGTCCTGCCAGGTGACGCGGCCTTCCGCATCGCCGCCGACCGGTACGGCCCGGACGCGCTCACCGCGCAGGCCGCGGAGGCCGTCCGGCAGGAGCTCGGCCTCGACCGACCATGGCCGGAGCTGCTGCTGCACTGGTTCGGCGAGCTCGCCCAGGGGCACCTGGGCAACTCCCTGGTCAGCGGCGAGCCGGTCTCGGAGGAACTCGCGAGCCAGCTCGGGCCCAGCCTGTGGCTCGCCGCCTGCGCCCTCGTCCTGTCCCTGCTGATCGGCCTCCCGCTCGGCCTCGTCAGCGGCCTGCGGGCCGAATCTGGCCTCGACCGGCTCGCGCTGGTCGGAGCCGTGGCGCTGCGGGCCCTGCCGCCCTTCGTGCTGGGCCTCGTCCTGATGCTGGTCTTCAGCATCCGGCTCGAATGGCTGCCGCCGGCCGGCTACGGCACCTGGCGCGAGATGGCGCTTCCGAGCCTGACCCTAGCACTCGGTCTCGCCGCCGTGTCGAGCCGCGTCGCGCGCGACGCCGTCGCCGAGGTCGGGGCCACGACCTACTATCGCTTCGCCCGGCTCAAGGGCCTGCCTGAGCGGGCGGTGCTCGTCCGGCACGGGCTGCGCAACGCCGCCATCCCGGTCGTCACCTATCTCGGCCTCCAGGCGGTCTACCTCATTGAGGGTGTCGTCGTGGTCGAGTCGCTGTTCGCCTATCCGGGCATCGGCCACGCGCTGGTTCATGCCGTCATCGCCCGTGACGTGCCCATGGTTCAGGGCACCGCCCTCGTCATGGGCCTGATGTTCGTCCTCCTCAACCTCGGGGTCGACCTACTCTGCCGGTTCCTCGACCCGCGCCTGGGTGCCACCCGATGATGCTCCAGATGCAGGACCTCACCGGCACGGCGCTGACGCGTCCGACCGCCCGGCCGATCTCGCGCCGGATCGGCCTCGGGCTCCTCGCCCTGCTCGCGGCCTTCGCGCTCCTTGGCCCAATCCTGGTGACCGCCGATCCCGCTCGTCAGGACCTGTCCGCGAGCTTGGCGCCCATCGGCGGCGACTTCCTGCTCGGGGCCGACCATTACGGGCGCAGCCTGCTGGCGCGGCTTGCACACGGGGCTCGGCTTTCCTTCGGCATGGCGCTGCTGACCATGCTGAGCGCGGCGATGCCGGGGCTCCTGCTCGGCGTGCTGGCGGCCTGGCACGGCGGCGTGACGGAGCGGGCCCTCGTAGCCCTGTCCGACATCGTCCTCGCCTTGCCCGGGCTGCTGCTCGTGCTGCTCCTGCTCGCGTTCGCGCCTGGTCACTTCCTGCCGCTTTACCTCGGCCTGTCGCTCTCGCTCTGGGTCGAGTTCTTCCGCGTCGCCCGCACCACCACGGCGCGACTGCTCGTCGAGCCGCGGATCGAGGCCTCGCGCCTGCTCGGCTTCGGGACCTTCTACATTCTGCGCCATCAGGTGTTGCCCGAGATCGCGCCGCTTCTTCTGACGTTGGCCTCCTTCGCGATGGGCACGGCCATCCTGGCGATCTCGACCCTGTCGGCGATCAGCGTCGGGCTGCAGCCGCCGACGCCGGAGCTCGGCAGCATGATTGTCGAGCTCCTGCCCTACTACGCCGAGGCGCCACTGGCGGTCTTGATGCCCGGCATCCTGATCTTCCTGCTGGTGCTCGGCCTGCAGCTCACCGCCCGCGGGGGAACGGTCCGGTGACGGCAGCCCTGCGCATCGAGGATCTCACAATCCGCACAGGGGACCGGGTCCTGGTCTCCGGCTTCTCGGCCTCGGTCGGGCGGGGCGAGCCGCTCACGCTGCTCGGCGAGTCTGGCTCGGGCAAGTCGCTCGTGGCCCAGGCCATCATGGGGACCCTGCCGCCGAGCCTTGTGGCGAGCGGGCGCATCCTCCTCGACGGCGCGGACCTCCTACGCCTCGACGAGGTGGCCCGACGAAGCCTGTGGGGACGGCGCATCGGCCTCCTCCCCCAGGAGCCCTGGACCGCCCTCGATCCGACCATGCGCGCGAAGGGCCAACTCGCCGAGGTCCACCGGTATGTGCATCGGCGCCGAGACGCGGACAGCCTCGCGGCCATGGGGCTCAGTGAGGTCGCCCTCGCCGATGCGGGCGGGCATTACCCGTTCCAGATGTCGGGCGGCATGTGCCAGCGCCTGGCGCTTGCTATGGCGCACGCGGCTGACACCCCGCTGCTTCTGGTCGATGAACCCAGCAAGGGCCTCGACGGCGTCCTGCGTGCCGACGTTGTCGCGCGGCTGCGGCGGGAGATCGCGACAGGACGTTTGCTGCTCACCATCACGCACGACATCGCCTTGGCGCGTGCACTCGGCGGCACGGCCTGCGTGATGCTCGACGGGCAGGCGGTTGAGGCTGGGCCGACGGCGGGTCTCCTCGATGCGCCGATCCATGCCTACACGCGGGCGCTGATCAATGCCGACCCAAGTGCCTGGTCACCTCGCGCGTCAAGGCAGCCGGGCTCCTCAGTGATCGAGGGGACTGGCTTGGCCAAGGCGTTCGGGCGCCGGCAGCTGTTCACAGACCTGAGCGTCCATGTCCGGGAGGGAGAGATCGTCGCCGTGGTGGGGCCGAGCGGCAGTGGCAAGACCACGCTCGGGAATATTCTCATCGGCACCGAGCGGCCGGATTGCGGCTGGGTCCGGCGAATGCCGGGCATCGTCCCGACTAGGTTCCAGAAGCTCTACCAGGATCCTCCGGCGGCCTTTGTGTCGCACCAGACCTTGGGTCGAGCGTTCGACCACCTGGCGCGAAGGCATGGCTTGGCTCAGGAGCGGATTGAGCAGCTGCTCACGCGCCTCAAGCTCTCGCCTGGCCTCCGAGATCAGCGCCCCGGCGAGCTCTCGGGCGGCGAGCTGCAGCGCTTCGCCCTCGCACGCGTGCTGCTGCTCGATCCCGTCTTCTTGTTCGCGGACGAGGCGACGTCACGGCTCGATCCCATCAACCAGATGGAGGTTGCAGGTTTGCTTCGCGAGGCCAACGAGCGGGACGGTCTCGCAATCCTCTTCGTCACGCATGATACGGCGTTGGCCGAGCAGATTGCGGACCGATCAATTATGCTGCGATAGTGGGAAGCTCTCATATCTAAGCGTTCGGTCCGTGAGCTTCGCCGCCCTACGCTGCACGTCCGCTTCGAGGGTGACAGCGGTTGATCGCGGCGGGTGCCCTGGATACCTGCGAAGGGTAACTCTTGGGCCTTCATCCGAGCCGTGAAGAATGTCCGGTTCACCGCCTTGCCTGCTACGAAGCGGACCAGCAGCTTTCGGCCAGACTACGTCATGCCAGAACGCCGTCACGCGCAGAACCGGACGTTCGGTTTCGCGCCCAAGTCGGTCATTCAACTTGTTTGAATAACGCCCAACAAGCAGACATCAGCGCTGCATTTATTGATCTGCATCGAGGACGCGACACGAATTCGCGGTATCTTGGATGCGGCTTGATGGCTTTTGTAGTCAAACGGTCAACGGCTGCAAGCAGCCAACGCCGCATTCAGAAGTCCGCGGTTATATGGGAGGCGCTTCTTCCGTCGTCACGTGGAACGCGACGAGTTCGTTGGGGCCAAAGGTCAGCGTCAACGGGACATCCGCGGCGTCCCGACCATAGGCAATCAGAATCCGACCGATGCGTGAACTGTTGTTGCGCGGATCAAATGTGTGCCAGCGGCCCCCGAGAAAGACCTCCATCCAGGCGGCAAAATCGCCGGGCGCATGGGGCAGCGGCAGACCGATGTCGCTGACATATCCGTTGCAGTAGCGTGCCGGGATGTTGAGACACCGGCAGAACGCGATCGCCAGATGCGCATAATCACGGCAGACGCCCCGCTGCTCCTCGAATGCATCGAAGGCCGTCCGCGTTGCCCGAGCATGCTCGTATCCGAAGGTAATTCGATCATGGACGTAGTCGCAGATCGCCTGCACACGCCCCCAGCCCGGCGGCAGGTGGCCGAACAGATCCCAGGCGATCGATGACAGACGATCGGTCTCACAGTACCGACTGCCGAGGAGGAACAGCACCGTGTCCGACGGCAACGTCTCGATGGCGGTCTCCCCAGCGTTGGAGACCTCCGGGTCGCCGCCGCCGGGGTCCCGCACGATCGTGTCGGTCCGCAGCTTGAAGCGGCCAGCCGGGGCAACCATGCGGCTGCACCAGTTCCCAAAACTGTCACGGTAGCCCTGGACCGGCACAGCGGGGGTCGTGATCAGGTAGTCGGGTCGTTCGAGATCCGAGAAGCGCGATGCGTGGACGTTGAGCGTCGCGATGACGGGGGTGGGCTGCGGAAACTCGTAGGTCATCTCGCAGCCGACGAGAATGCGCATGTGCGTTGCCCTCAGGAGCGACTTCGGAATCGGCCGCCGCCGCGGCCTCCCGCGTCTCGGGCCGCCTCGCGGCGCCAGACGCGGGTATCGAACGCGATGACACGGCGCCGATGGACGGGAACGCCTCGGTCCCGTGCACCCGCAGCACCGGAGCGGGGCCGGTCCCCACATCCCGGCCCGCGTGATACGCCCCGACGAGCCGGCATCCGGCTCGTCGGGTATCACTGGAACTGGTTTGGTAGCTCAGAAGTCCATGCCGCCCATGCCGCCGCCGCCGCCCGGCATCGGGGGGGCCTCCTTCCGCGGAGCCTCGGCGATCATGGCCTCGGTGGTCACCAGCAGGCCGGCGACCGAAGCCGCGCCCTGAATGGCCGCACGGACGACCTTGGCCGGATCGACGATGCCGGCCTGAAGCATGTCGACATACGCTTCGGTCTGGGCGTCGAAGCCGAACGTCGAAGAGGCATCGGCGAGGATCTTACCGACCACGATCGAGCCCTCGACGCCCGAGTTCTGGGCGATCTGGCGCAGCGGCGCCTCAAGGGCCTTCAGGACGATCTTGATGCCGGCCTGGACGTCGGGGTTGTCGCTTGAGAGAGCCTGAACAGCCGGCGTGGCGCGCAGCAGCGCGGTGCCGCCGCCCGGGACGATGCCTTCCTCGACCGCCGCGCGGGTGGCGTTGAGGGCGTCGTCGACGCGGTCCTTCTTCTCCTCACCGCGACGCCGCCCGCSAGCTTGGCCAGGCGCTCCTGRAGCTTCTCGCGGTCGTAGTCCGAGGTGGTCTCCTCGATCTGCGCCTTGATCTGCGAGATGCGGCCCTCGATGTCGGACTTCTCGCCGACGCCGTCGATGATCGTGGTGTTCTCCTTCTCGATGCGCACGCGCTTGGCGCGGCCGAGCATGGGGAGCGTCACGTTCTCGAGYTTGATGCCGAGRTCCTCGGCGATCATCTGRCCCTTGGTCAGGATCGCGATGTCCTCGAGCATCGCCTTSCGGCGGTCACCGAAGCCCGGCGCCTTGACGGCCGCGACCTTSAGGCCGCCGCGGAGCTTGTTGACGACGAGGGTGGCCAGAGCYTCGCCCTCGATGTCCTCGGCGATGATCAGGAGCGGCTTGCCGGTCTGAACGACGGCCTCGAGCACCGGCAGCATGGCCTGGAGCGA